>NZ_JBHSMH010000006.1:0-14709 GCF_042655365.1 Cohnella suwonensis
CTCTACCAGAATGTATAAGTTTCACGCTTATCCATTTCTGAATCGTCTCCGCAAAGCTTCTTCAGCGCCCAGAGGACGCCGAAGGCGTTTTTGCTTGCGCTTCGCAACATGCTTAAGGATGAGCCGAACGTGATCGCAACTTAATATAAGTTTACATAAGTGTCCGGCAGTGGCACAATAGCGAGCATCCTGCGGTTGGAAGAGTAAGCTTGGTTGAATCCCCGGGGGAGGTCCGTTCCCGGGGATTTTGTTTTGCCAACCTTCGGCAAAGAGATTATAGTGGAAATGTTGTTAAGCCTAAGAACGCCGATCCGACGATCGGACATGGGGAGGTCAATCGTTAATGCCGTTAGTCGACATGCCGTTAGAGAAGTTGAAGGAGTACCAGGGAATCAATCCGCGTCCCGCCGATTTCGACGCCTATTGGGATCGGGCGATCGCCGAGATGCGCGCGGTCGATCCGCAAGTCGAGTTCGTGCCTAGCGAGTTCCAGACGCCGCAGGCCGAATGCTTCGACCTGTATTTCACGGGCGTCCGCGGGGCGAGAATCCACGCGAAGTACGTGCGTCCGCGAGGGGCGGCCGTACCGCACCCGGCGGTCGTGTTGTTCCACGGGTACACGGGCAATGCCGGAGACTGGAACGATAAGCTGGCATACGCTTCGCTCGGGTATTCCGTGCTGGCGATGGATTGCCGCGGCCAAGGCGGTTCGTCCGAAGACGTCGGCGGCGTCAAGGGCAACACGCACCAAGGCCACATCATCCGCGGTCTGGACGATCATCCGGACAACCTGCTGTTCCGTCATATTTTCTTGGACACGGCGCAGCTCGCCGGCATCGCGATGGGATTGCCGGAAGTCGACTCGGAACGGGTGTACGCGCACGGCGGCTCTCAAGGCGGGGCGCTGACGATCGCTTGCGCGGCGCTCGAGCCTCGCGTGAAGAAGGCGTCTACCGTGTTCCCGTTCTTGTGCGACTATAAACGGACGTACGAAATGGATTTGGCCAAGGACGCGTATCAGGAACTGAGAACGTATTTCCGGCATTTCGATCCGCTGCACGAGCGGGAAGACGAAATCTTCGAGAAGCTCGGCTATATCGATCTGCAGTTTCTCGCGAACCGCATTCGCGGCGACGTCTTGATGCTTGTCGGCCTGATGGACACGATCTGCCCGCCGTCCACGCAATTCGCGGCGTACAACAAGATTACGGCTCCGAAGCAATTGGTCGTCTATCCGGACTTCGGTCACGAGCATCTGCCGGGATCGGCGGACAAGACGATACAGTTTTTCTTGAAGGATTAATAAGTTGCGAAAACCTCCGAAGCTTGGTTTGCCGAGCTTCGGAGGTTTTTTAATGCGTTCAAGAATCTGCACTGACCGCCCTTTGATTGTGCGTAATCTAGCCAAGAAAATAATAATCCAGCGTCATACTGTTAAATCCTGGCATCCTCTATAATCTAATTTGAAAGCGTATTCAGACTCGGCGTCGGACTCGTCGCCGCGCGACGGACGACGGGAGGAGATGCGAATGATCGGAACGTTATTGTCCGGACACTCCGACTTCGATTACCCGAATAAGGCTCTTCAACGGGAGATGCTGGACTATTTGACGCGGACGATCCGGTTGCTTGAATCGAATCGGCGAGAGGAGGCCATGTCGTTAGTCGGGCAATTCGTCGATCGGCTTGATGGACTGCTTCAAGAGAGCGTCCTCCGTTCGAAAAGCGATTTGATCAGACAAGTGCAACAGTACGTGACGGGAGAGGCCACGCGCGAAGCTTCGGTGAAAACGATCGCCGATAAAGTGCGGTTGCATCCCGCCTATCTGTCCAGGATTTATAAGCGCGAAACCGGAGAATGCCTGGGCGATTACATCATCCGGATACGGATGGAGAAGGCGCTGTACTTGCTGAGGCACACGGGCAAAAAAATAGGCGACATTACGATGGAGCTCGGTTACCGGAATCCGCAATTTTTCAGCAAGACGTTCAAGAAGCATTACGGAATGACGCCGGGCGAATACCGGTCTCGTTAGAGGAGCTTGCCAGGTTATGAAAACATCATCGATCTATCGATAATATCCTGTCTTCGCCTTCGTGAAGCGCTTACACTAATGAAAGGGGATCGTAACGTCCCTAATCCAATGAGAATGGGGGAAATCAGATGTGGAAGAAAACGACGGGCTTTCTGCTCGCCGTAGCGCTGATCATGTCCGTATTATTCGTTCAAGCCGTCAGGCCGCAGGAAGCCGTCGCCGCGCCGGCCTTCGCCAAAGGCGCGGACATTAGCTGGGTACCGGGCATGGAGGCCCAAGGCTACAAATGGAAGGATAAGAACGGCGTACAAAGGGACATACTGGACATTCTGAAAAACGACTACCAAATCAACTCCGTCCGTATCCGCGTATGGGTGAATCCTTCTTCCGATTACGGTAACGGCTACATGACCGTCGATCGCGCGGCGGCTCTGGCCAAGCGGGCGAAGGACAAGGGGCTCAGCGTCATGTTGACGCTGCATTACAGCGATTCTTGGGCGGATCCGAGCAAGCAGACGAAGCCGGCGGCATGGGCGGGGTATACGTTCCAACAGCTCATGGACGCGGTCTGGAATTGGACGCGTTACGTGATGACGACGATGCAAAGCTACGGAGTCACGCCAGACTGGGTTCAGATCGGCAACGAGACGAACAACGGCATGTTATGGAACGACGGCAAAGCATCGGTCAGCATGCAGAACTATGCATGGTTGGTCAACACCGGCAACAACGCGGTCAAGTCGATCAGCAGCTCGACCAAGACGATCGTCCATGTGTCCAACGGTTACGACAACGCGCTGTTCGTCTGGAACATCGGGGGTTTGATCAATAACGGCGCCAATTTCGATATCATCGGCATGTCGTTGTACCCGTCCGCATCCGATTGGTCGACGAAGGTGACCCAGACGATCAGCAACGCGAACAATATGATTTCCCGCTACGGCAAGCCGATTATCATTACCGAGATCGGCATGGACTACAACCAGGCTTCGGCGGCTAAAAGCTTCATTGCCGATATCAAGACGAAGGTTCGCAATCTTTCGGGAGGCAAAGGCCAGGGCGTGTTTTATTGGGAACCGCAAGCTACGCCGGGCTATAACGGCGGTTACAATAAAGGCGCATGGCAGTCGAACATGAAACCGACGATTGCTCTCGATGGCTTCTTGAATTAATCGATTTTATAGGCAAGGCACTTCTCTACCGTTATGCGGACTGTAGAGGAGTGCCTTTTTTTGCGCGAATCAACACGAACCAGAACTTATTTGTTTCACGTCTATCGTTGCCGATTCGCCTCCGCAAGACGACTCCAACGACTGAAGATGTCGGAGTCGGTTCAACAAATGGAAAACTCATTGCGATTATCGGGCATCCTATACGATTGGTCGTCGCGAGCAAAAAAAGGAGGCTCGCGGCGTCGGGCCGCAAGCCTCAAGGTTTATATTTCAAAGGGGGGTCATGTATGTATCTTACCCCCGGAACATGAAAGGAACGTGAAGCCCAGATTAAGATTTGGTTACAAAATCGGGCGAGGCGGTTTTTTTATCAGTAAGCCTTGACGTGCAATCAAATGGTTGCATATAATGCAGATATGGATAAACTCTTTAAAGCGCTAGCCGATGGAACGCGCAGACAATTACTCGACCTCTTGTATGCGAACAACGGTCAATCCTTGGGAGAGCTCTGCAAACAAATGACGATGACCCGTCAAGCCGTTACGAAGCACCTTCTGCTGCTGGAAGAGGCCAATCTGGTTACTGTCGCGTGGCAAGGCCGCGAGAAGCTTCATTATTTGAATCCAGTGCCTATCGGGGAAATTTACGATCGCTGGATCGGCAAGTTCGAGCGTCACCGGATCGAAGCATTAAACACGCTCAAGCAAGCCTTAGAGGAGGGTTCTAATGATGAATAAAACTTCGTTCGCGTATACGACTTACATCGCGACGACGCCCGAGAAGCTTTGGGCAGCCATTACTAACAGCGAATTCACCAAGCAGTATTTTTTCGGCCGCGAAATCGTTTCGGATTGGCAAGTCGGTTCCGGATTTAAATTGACGAGCAAAGACAAGGTCGAGCATCATGGCGAAGTTCTCGTTTGCGAGCCTTATCGCTTACTCACGGTTACGTGGAGCGTCAAAGACGTTGAAGGAGAGCGATTCTCTAAGGTTACATACGAATTAACGCCCATGAACGCTACGATGAAACTGACGCTCCGACACGAGGATTTATTGGAAAAGGATATTCGCAAAGACGAAGGCAAGATAGAAGGATTCAATAACGGCTGGCCTGTCATTCTCAGCAATTTGAAGAGTCTGCTCGAAACGGGGAAAACCTTGCCGGCATTTTAATCTAATACGAGAGGTGAGCCGATTGGAGCCGAATCCAGCGAATTACTCCGTTAACGATGCGGGCGCGTTTTCGAATTTCGGAAACGTTACGGAAGGCAATCTGAAAGGTAAAATTTTTCTGAAAGATATCTTGGCGCTTACGAGCATGGAGGTCTCGCTCAATAATCTGCCCCCGAAGGCGGAAGTCCCCTTCTATCACAAACATAAACATAACGAGATTTGCATTTTATCGTGATTCAAGCCAAAGAGAACGGCCTTACCCAATGGGGGGAGACGGACGGGATCATCCTGGAACAACCTGTCGAATGGGAGGCAGGGCGTTAAGTCCGCGATCTAATAAAAAGAAGCCAGCCGTAACCGGCGCTTGCGAGCGCGGTGCCGACTGGCTTTCTTATGTCCGAATAAACTCGACGCGAGCGTAACCAGGCGCGCAGCACGTCGGTAATGCCCATCGCGGCGTCGTCGACGGAGACGGCCAACTGGTAACCGAACATGCCGTCCGCGCGTTTGACGACGAAATCGCCAGGCGCCGCCCCGTCGAACGATTGCGCCCCGAGCATGAGGACATCGAACGCGATCGTCCGCTCCGGCATCGGGAAACGCCAGGCTGGCTCTTTGCCCGTTGCTTTCGCCCGGCGCTCCTCTTCGGTCAGGGAGCGGCAGTAGCCTTGGCGCTGATCGACGGGGCGATCGCCGAGATTTTCTCCGGTGATCTGCTGATTTTCAAGCCGGGAGACGAGTACCGGTTAATCATCGGCGCGCCCGGAGAGCCGGTCAAGCCGAACGGCGATTATTTCGTCATGAGCTCGGCAGTTACACGTATTTTCACCGGATATTTCGCGCGGCATACGGAACGTCTTCTGGGACTTACAGAAAAAGGAGAATAAATTTGGAAGACGCTTCATTGACAAGCGGGGACGATAGGAGCGAGAATGGACAGGCGAAATCGGGAGCGGGCAATCTTTTCATCGGTTACGTGATCGACTTCGTACGCAACCTATTCGAAGCGAACGTCGAGGAGGACGTACTCCGCGGGAAGAGAGAGATCGTCTAACGGAAGCACGAAAGCGGAGGAGGAAAGAAAGTTGAATAAAACTTCGGATAAACCGGACCTGTCGGCCGTGCCGATCTGGCGCTGCGTCGATCAGGAATGCAAAGTCTGGATTCGCGACGAAATGGCGAGCTCCGGAATGCCGGAATGCCCGATGTGCAAAGGCAAAATGATTCGCGGCATTAAACATTTACCTAAGCTCATTAACAAACATAAGGCCGCGCCTAGGAACAAAGCCTAACGCCTCGGCCGCCCGGCAGAAGACGCGCGCTTTCGTCTACCCGAGGGTCAGTACGAATAAGGTCGAATAAGGTCGAGCAATTGACAGATTTAGGTTATTTGGACATAATGGTCTCATATCGAACAAATCGGGGATGCACCTCGCCAAAGCCGGACACAGACGTGTTGCTTTGTCGGGGTGCTTTTTACGTCCGGAGGGAGCCAAGGAATATGTCCAAGAAAAAGAAAGACGAGGAACGGATCAAGGAGCAGTTGGCCGGATACGAAACGGTTACGTACGACATGTATGCGGCGATGCCGGACGACGGCAAGCGGTACGAAATTTTCGACGGGAAGCTGGAGATGATGTCCGGTCCGAACACGATTCATCAGAGCGTGAGCGGAGAAATGCAATTCGTATTGAAGCAAACCTGTAATTCCGACTACATGATTTTCGTTGCGCCGCTCGACGTGATTTTCAGCAAGAAAGACGTCGTTCAACCGGATGTGATGCTCGTACACGTCAGCAGAATGGACATCGTGAAGAAGCGAGGCATCGAAGGGGCTCCCGATCTTCTCGCCGAGATTATTTCCCCGGGCTCCCGCAAGAAGGACAAAATCAAAAAGTTGCAGCTCTACGCGCGTTACCTGGTGCCCGAATATTGGATCGTCGACTTGGACGCGAGGACGATCGAACGGCATGTTTTGAAGGGCGAGATGTACGAACTGGAGGACTTGTTCGAAGGCGACGATCAAGTCGTGTCGGACAAGTTGCCTTGCGTATCTTTCCTCGTTAGCGATTTGTTCAAGGGCACTGGCATTCAGAGGCTGTTGTCTTCCAACTGATTGGTCGTAACCGGCGCGTCAACCGATCAGATCACGAACCAGCTTGACGGCAGGAACGGTCAAGGGGTAATAATGGAGGAAAAGGCTTTGGGTAGCAGGAAGGTTCGCCTGGAAAATGAACATCTCCAACGAAACGATAACGATTCATCGAAAATACGGACGGCGAATCGTGGTGGGAGTCATCGCGCTCGCGGCGATGCTCGCCGTCTTGCTCGTCTTCGCGACCCGCGGCGGCGGGAACGTCCCCAAGGACGAGGAATTAAACATGCCGAAGGAGTACGTCTATACCCGATTCGTCGCGACCAATGGCATGGAGCTGCACGTCCTGCGGACGAGACCGTCCAACGTGACGCTACAAGCGATAGATAACAACGTGACGATTTCTCCGTTTTACGGCGTGAACGGAGGCTTCTTCTACCAGGAAGCGCTGCTGAGCATCGCCGTCGTGAACGACAAGCCCGTTAACGAAGCGAAAGGCACGTACGGCGCCGGCTCCGCCAACGTCAAATACGAGAGAGGCACTCTCGTCTGGGACGGGGCTACGGATCGGTTGGACGTTCAGCAAGCAGGCTCGGCGGAGGCTCTCGCGGTGACGGACAGATCGCGCTATTGGGCGCAAGGCGGGATCAGCATGAGCTTGGACCGGGACGATCTATGGCTGGAGCGGATCGCCGCCGAGAACGCGCCTTATCCGTTCGAGGATCGGCTGCGATCCGCCGCCGTCTACGATACGGCCGGCGATCTGTACTTGATCGTCGGGACGACGAAGGGGACGTTGGCCGACTTCCGCGAGGCGATCGTAGAGAAGGTCGGGGACGGCAAGCTCGAGAACGGCGTCTTCCTCGACGGGGACGGCTCTTCCCAGCTCCGCAGCCGCGAAATCCGGCTGAGCGGCGACGGCAGGCCGGTCGTGCAGATGCTGGCGCTCTTGAGGTAAGGGATCGAACAAAAGGACTCGGGTCTTCCGCCGCGAAGAGCGGTTTCCGATATGCGACCCATTCGGAAATGTTGTCTTACAATATAGGCGCAAGACAAAAGGACCGTCAGGGAGAATGAATTTATTCCTGACGGTCCTTCCTATTTTCCGATATGATAATAAAATGGTTCAGTCACGCAAAGGGGAGTTGCTCAAGTTGAAACCGGTTCGCGCGATGATCGTGGACGACGAAGTGCTTGCGATCGAGCATATCCGGCAATTGGTTCCGTGGGAGCGGCTCGGTTACGAGATCGTCTGCACGGCCGATCGGCCTTCCCAAGTACCGGAGCTCGTCCGGAAGCATCGTCCCGAGCTCGTTATTATCGACATCGTCATGCCCGGAATGGACGGGCTGACGCTAAGCAAGCAATTATTGGCGGACGGATTAACCGTCAAAATCGTTCTTCTGACCTCGTATAAGGAATTCGATTACGCCAAGGAAGCGCTGCAGCTCGGCTTGTCGAACTACTGGGTGAAGCACGAGATGGATGCGGAAACGCTGACGCGCGAATTGGAAAGCTTGCTCCGGGAACTGGAGAACGACAGGCGCCGGCGCGAGGAGGAGCGAAGTAGACTGCTCGGCAATTGGCTCGCGGGCGGCCCCGCGTCGGATAAAATAGGGCCGGTTTTAATGGCCGGCCGCGACACCGGCGCCGGCATCGACTACTTTCATCTGATCGTATTGCAGCCGGATCGCCCGTTTGCGCTGCTGGCGGGACTCGCGCCGGCATCGGCGGTCGCCGAATTGCCGTCCGACTGGCCGGAAGAAGCGGCGGAAGGGTTGCTGGCCGCGGTCCGAATGAAGGAGCATCATTTCGCTCTCGTGTTCGGGGATTCCGGCGGCCGCGGGGAAGGGAAAATGCGGGAACTTCTCGAAGAAAGGGCCGCCGCGGCGCGGGACCGGATGGAGCGGCTAACCGGAGGAACGGCGTCGATCGCGGTCGCTTCGAACGTTCGCGGTTACGCGGAAATCCCCGGGAAAGTGGCGGAATCGCTGCATTGGCTTTCCCTTTCCGTCTTTTTCCGCCCCCGTCATACGTTCCGGTTGAACGATATGAGGCCCGACAACTCGAAGCCGAAGCGGCTCGCTTGGGAAGACGGCGTCGGCTCGATCCGGGACATGCTGTCCGCCCAAAGGCACGAAGACGCCGCGACGGCGCTGGCGGAATTGTTCGACGAAGCCGCGAAATCCCTTGATCTCGCGGGGTTCTCCGATATGTGCAGGCAGTTGGCCGCCATGCTGAATCGCAGCCGGGCCGCGGCGAGTATGCCTTCTTTCCATGAGTTGTCGGAGCAGGGGGGGATCCCGTTCTCGTCCTTAACGTCATGCGAGGCGATCCGGAGCTGGTTATTGTCGGAAATGGAGGCGATTGCGTCCGGCGGGAAGATGCAGAACGCTTATTCCCGCAAGGTGCGGGAAGCGCTGGACTATATGGAGAAGCGCTACGCCGACGAAGAGGTCGGGGCGGATTCGATCGCTCGCCATCTGGGGATCAGCCGGGACCATTTTCGCCACGTGTTCAAAGAGGAGACGGGCCAAACCGTACTCGAACGGCTGACCGATATTCGCATGGGACAAGCCAAGCGGATGCTCGAAGAAGGCAAGTTCAAGGTGTACGAAATCGCGGAGCGCGTCGGCTTCCGCAACAGCCAGTATTTCAGCCAGGTGTTCCGCAAGACGACGGGAATGAATCCGCTCGAATATATGGAGAAGCCGAGGTGACTTCCCGATGCGCATGAAGATCCGCACGAAAATCATCGCCAGCACCGTTCTCGTAGTATCGATTTCTCTCGTGCTCAGCGGCTTTTTCATTTACGACTACGCCAAAGGCATCGTGCGAGAGCAGTCCATCAAAGACAGCCGGACCAAGCTCGCTCAAGTATCGTTCCAGCTCAAGAAAATTCAGGAACAAGTCATGAAGACGGCCGAATACATCGTCTCGGACGAGGAAATTACGGCGTCGATCTACAAGCCGCCGAGCGGGAATATCCAAGAAAATTATTTCCGGAAGCAAGAAACGCAAGAGAAGCTCAAGCGGTTCGTCGCGCTTAACAACTTCATTCTGAACGTGCTGCTCGTCCGGCCCGACGGGGAGACTTATTCCAACTACAGCGGATACGAGGACTATTTCGCCGAGTATTTGAAGCAGGACTGGTTCTTGAACATGAAAGATTCGCGCAACGGATATTCCGTGCCTCATCCGTTTTTCTTCCTTAGCGGCAACCGGCAAGTTTTCAGCTACGTGCTGAAATTCCGTCCCATCGGGGACAAAGAGTCTCCGTACAGTTACCTGGTTCTGGATATCGCGTACTCCGAGCTCGCCAACGTCTTCCTGCAGAGCGCGCACGATTTCGAGCAGATCGAGCTGTATACCGGTTCGGGCGCTCCTTTGTTCGCCACCCGAAACGGTCTGCCGCGGACCGACGCGGCATTCGTGTCCGAGACGGTCGCGGCCGGTCAATCGTTCCGGGAGGACGCGAGCCGAATCGTCTTGACCGACGAGGCGATGAACCAGGGATGGAAGCAAGCGGCGCTCCTTTCCAAAACCAGGCTGTTCGAGAAAATCAACCGGATTTTTTACTTCTACATCGTCATTATATTGTGCGGGATATTTTTTACGCTTGTCGTGATGCTGCCTATCATCGTCAATCTAACGAAACCGTTGTCTCGGCTCACCCATGCGATGAAGCGGGTGGCTGTCGGCGATCTCGGCACTCACGTGACGATTCGAAGCGGCGACGAGCTCGAAATTCTCGGGTCCGGCTTCAACCGGATGGTGCACGATTTGAAAAATTTGATCGAGACGTCGATCGAGAGCGAGAAGCAGAAACGGAAAATGCAGATCGATCTCCTCATGGCCCAGATCAATCCGCATTTCGTGTACAACACGCTTAATACGGTCATCTACCTGTCCCATGCTAAGAGAAACAGCCAAGCGATCGAAGTGACGCAGGCGCTCATCGGGATTTTGCAGGACACGATCAAGACCGGGGAAGGCGCGGTAAGGGCGCCGCTCGCAGACGAAAAGAGAATCGTCGACAAGTACGCGCTTATTCAGCAAACCCGCTATCCCGGCCGGTTTCGGCTCGAATGGGAGGCGGACGAGGCGCTGCTGGACAAGCTAGTGCCTCGCATGGCGCTGCAGCCGCTCGTCGAGAACGCGATCGTGCACGGAATCGTCCCCTCGGACAGGGAGGACGGACGGATCGTCGTACGCGCTTATTCGGACGATGGCTATTTGTGCCTGGAGGTGGAAGACAACGGGCAAGGGATGTCGTCTTCGGCGGCGGACGATCAACCTTCCCTGAAAGAACTGGAGCCCGAACGGACGAGAGGCATCGGTCTCTCCAACATCCGGGAGCGGCTGCAGACGTTTTTCGGCATGTCCGCCAGACTGGAGATCGAAAGCGCGGAGGGAGCGGGGACGATCGTTCGCCTTCGAATCCCGCTGACGGAACAGGAATAAAGCGCTTTCGCCGGATTTTATACAAAATCGCCGTTTTGACTCGTTCACCCGCTCCCGGCCCAGGGAGTACGATTGTTTACGGGAAGCGCTTTCTATAAGAGGTTGTTGAACACGCACTCTAACTAACCTGGGGGGACTGTAAAAGTGAAAAACCAACGTGTTTCCAAAGTGTTGTCCGGCTTTACCTCGCTTGCTCTGCTGGCGGGCCTGCTTGCCGCTTGCGGCGGCAACAACGGCGAATCGCAGGCATCGTCCGCGGCGCCATCCGCCAGCCCGTCCGCATCCGCGCCCGCATCGGGAACCGCGCCGGCAAGCGCCGATCCGACGCAGCTTAGCGGAACGGTCAAAGTATGGGACTGGGACGAAGCGTTCGATAAAGGGATGATTCCGGAGTTTAACAAGAAATACCCGAACATCAAAGTGGAAGTGACCGTCGTCAACCCGAACGACTATTTGCAGAAGCTGCAGAGCGGAATCGCATCCGGCTCCGACGTGCCGGACGTCATCCTCGGCGAAGAAGCTTATCGCGGCAAGCTGTTCGATCTGGACGTGCTCGACAATTTGGAAGCGGCTCCATACAACTTCGACAGAAGCAGCGTGCTTGACTACACGGTACCTTACATTTCCAACTCCAAAGGCGAAGTGATCGCGGTCGATCAGGCCATTACGCCTGCCGGTTTCGCCTACCGCCGCGACCTGGCCAAGCAGTACTGGGGCACCGACGATCCGGCCGAGCTGGAGAAGCTGTTGTCGAACTGGGAGGACTTCATCGCCAAAGGCGTCGAGCTGAAAGAAAAAAGCGGCGGAAAAGCGCTCATGCTCCCGGGTCTCGGCGACGCTTTCCTCGTGCTCCGCAACCAAAATACCGTGCCTTACGTGGACGGCACCGAAGTCGATTTGACCGCCAAGCTGCAGAAGCCGATCGAGACGCTGTTCAAGATGCGGGATGCGGGCATTCTCGGCAAGAACGAGCTATGGACGCCGGCCTGGTCCGCTTCGATGGCCAAAGGCGAGTTCATGTTCTATCCGATGGCGCCATGGGGACCGAAATGGCATATTTCCGCCAACGATCCGGAAGGCAAAGGACGCTGGGGTCTCGTGAAGGCGCCGGAAGTCGGCTTTACCCGCGGCGGGACGGCGATCGGGATTTACAAGGACAGCAAGGTAAAGGAAGCGGCGTGGGCGTATGTCCAATTCGCCTATCAGTCTGAAGAAGGCTCGCTGTTCAGCTTCAAAACTTTCGGCAACATGACGAGCAACAAATCGTTCTACGAGAAACAAAAAGCGTTATTCGAAGCGCCGGGCGCCTACGACGAGTTTTTCGGAGGACAGAATCTGGCTCAATACTTCCTGCAAAAAATCGTTCCGGACATGAAAGGGCAGCCGCAATCCAAATACGACTCCGTCGTCGACGGCGTATTTAACGCCCTGTATCCTTTGTGGACGAAAGATACCTCGATCACGGCCGACGCCGCGCTCGAGAAGTTCAAGACGGAATTGAAAAACAAAGCCTCCGAAGCCACCGTGAAGTAAAAAAACCAGCCTGAACGAGGGATGACCGTGAACGCGCAACGAACGATCGCTTCTTCCGCCGCATCCCGCAAACGGAGATGGGGGCCACGCATGTGGCCCTATCTTTTCTCTCTTCCGTTTGTGCTGGCCTACGCGGCTTTCCAATTGTATCCCGTCGTCTATTCGTTCGTGCTCAGCCTGCACGACTGGAACGGCATCGGCGCCAAGACGTACATCGGCTTCAAAAACTACGTCCAATTGTGGACGAACGACCCGCTCTTCCTGAAATCGCTGTGGAATACGTTGATCATGATGGCGATGTTCATCCCTGTCACGATGATCCTTGGCCTGCTTCTCGCTTACTGGACCTTTCATTTGGTCCGCGGCAAGAACCTGATTCAAACGATTAACGTGCTGCCTTATATCACGACGCCCGTCGCCATCGGGTTTATCTTCTCCTACATCTTCGACTGGCAGGTCGGGCTTTTGAATTTGGTTTTGGTGAAGTTCGGATGGCTGAAGGAAGGCTTCTACTGGCTCCAGGATCCGTGGACCTCCCGGGCGGTTATCGCTTTGATGGTCGTCTGGCGCAATCTGGGCTATTTCATGATTATCTACATGGCGGGGATGACGGTCATTCCTCAGGACGTATACGAAGCGGCCAAAGTCGACGGCTCCACCGGTCTGCATACGTTCAGGCGGATCACGATGCCCCTCTTGCGCAATATTACCGTTTTTCTCGTCGTCACGTCCGTCATCGGCGGGCTGCAATTGTTCGACGAACCGAAGCTGCTGTACGGCGGCTGGTCGGGATCGGCCCAAGTCGGCGGTCCGGACAATACGGCGCTTACCGTCATCTGGAAATTCGTGGACGAATCGTTCATTTCCAATACGAGATTCGGCTACGCTTCGGCGATCGCGTATTCGCTGTTCGTGCTGATCGTCATTTTCTCGATGCTGAGTTATCGTCTGACGGCTCCGAAGGAGGACAAACGATGAAGGCGCTCATGTGGATTTGTCTCGCCGTCGTGTCGCTGCTCTCCTTGTTTCCTTTTTACATCATGACCGTCATGGGTACGCATTACAATGAAGACCTGTTCAAGGGAATTCCGATCTTGCCGGGAGATTATTTGGTCGAAAACCTGAAAACTGTGTTCCATACGAACTTCGGGCGGGTTTACGGGAACAGTCTGATGGTGTCGGTCGGCTCCGTGATGTTCGCGCTGATTACGAGCACGTTGATCGGCTATGCCATAGCCAAGTTCGAATTCCGCATGCGGAAATGGCTGCAGACGTTCGTCGTGCTCACGATGATGGTGCCGGCGCAGGTCGGATTGATCGGGTACATCATCGAAATGAGAAATATCGGCGTCGGGAATACGTTATGGCCGGTCATTCTCGTATGGGCCGCTTTCCCGTTCGGCGCCTTCTTCATGATTCAGTTCATGCGCGATTCGATTCCGAACGACCTGCTCGAATGCGCGCGCATCGACGGCTGCTCGGAGCCGGGCATCCTGCTGCGCATCGTTCTGCCGATGGTCAAGCCGGGACTCGCGACTCTGGCGACTCTCGTTTTCCTGTGGTCGTGGAACAACTACCTGCTGCCTCTCGTCACGATCAATAAGGCCGAATGGTTCACGCTGCCCATCTTCATCTCGAATCTCGGTTACGTTCACCGGACCGATTACGCGGCGAGGATGGCCGCTCTGACGATGACGACCGTGCCCGTGCTGATTTTGTTCATTCTCGGCTCGCGAACGTTTATGAAAGGATTGACAGCCGGAGCGGTCAAAGGATAAGCGCCGGCGTATGGCTATACCCCATAAAGGCACGGCTTTTTCTCATCGCGCTTAAGCCGGGAAACTCGTACGCATTCGCTCCGACGGGGCGGATGCGTTTTTTTTCAAATTATCAGAAGTTTTATGGACATTTACTCATCTAGTCGTAACCTCATTTTCGTGTCATTTTGGAACAATCGTACTATTATCCCCTTGCCTCAGAAGGAACCAATCAGCGGATTTTGAATGCTATGATTGGAGAATGGAGAACGGATTCCCGGATATCACGTTCAATTTTGCCGTTTCATATTAGAATGGAACGGGTCATCGGCAATTTAAAAGCAAGTATCCCTTGCACCAGGCGTTACCTCCTGATCGGTCCTGATCGGAAGGGATAAAGGTAGAAGCGACCGAGCGTAGGTTGAGTAACTTAGCAGGTGAAAACCCTGCCTGGAAAGGCGAGAGCCACGCCGCCAGTA